>NZ_JAYGQT010000002.1:0-20702 GCF_035011225.1 Polynucleobacter sp. JS-JIR-II-c23
CTTTGCGGGCTTTATTTATCTCTGTAACGCTACAAGTGAATTTATTAATTGCTCATTTATAAGAAATTAATTCATATCGCAACATATTTTCATAGCGATCGTTACCAATACCTGTATTGTTATCTAAGTAGGTGCCATTTGTGGTTTTGACTACCCACCTGCCAATATTCGGTGCTATCCAAGTCGTTGAGTGACGTAAGGAGGTGTGCCTAGAAAAATCATCACTAATGAAATAGATAGAGTTAGTGCTTTTTAAAGTATTGAACTGACTGCCCTGAAGGGTGACCACTTCAGCTCCTGCATTAGTAATGGTAGATGACCAAAGATATTTGCTTTCGGCGTCACTAACTTTGTATTGAGTAGTAAAAGTTTGTGATTTGACATTGGACTGAGGCCACATTGGCATGGGGCTTACAAAATTCACTGGTGGATTCCAGTAGGGATCGCTTAAAACGAGCCCAGTAGTAGATTGAATCTCTGATGGTAATGAACCATGCTTTTGACTTTCCCGTTTAATTTCAATCAATGGTGCTACGGACACTACGTTTTCCGTAATCGTATCAATTACTTCATTGTTGTAGAGATTGCGTACGTTATAAATCCACTGTTGACCAACGGCCACCTTTCTGATTGCTTGGTAGCTCTCGCCAGAATCCATCTTCGATTCTGAGGTGCTGAAGACGGCATTACCTGCGCAGGCCGATAGAAGTGAGCCGAAAATGACTGTTGTCATAGACAAGAGTAAATACTTAAATGGTGCGTTTATTTTCATGATGTTCGTTTTCAGGGCGATGTATTGATCTTCATGTTAAACCAAATATCTGGATTAGGCGCGTTAAAAAGTATAGGAAATTCTTCCATACGTTGACCAGTTGTATTGTTTATACGTGTCCACTAATTGCTTGCTGGCCCCAATCGCTAATGAGAAATTTTTTGAAAGTCTATGGACAATCATTCCATCGATGGGGATAAACCAACTACCACTAGCAGTATTGAATATCATGCCATTCTCATCCCAGAAGCGGATTTGAGTATCAGGAGTAAGTGAAAGCCCTGCAGTTGGATAAATTTGAAGGTTGCGCTGAAGTGCGGGTTGATTGGGGTTGATATTAACCGAGTTATTTTTAGTATCAAAGCCATATATATAGCGCAGCAACGGTGAGAAGTCGGAGATTAGTGTATCTGCGCCTTCGGTTGGTTTAAAAAGCCATCGAATCTGTGGGCCTATTGCCCATTGCCCGTTATTTCCAAAGGGAAAAATGATTCGACCGCCAATGGTTGCATTGATGTTGGGTAAAAAATCCTTATCCTGCCCCCATATGGTTAGCATTGTGTTGCCCGCGCTAAATTGACCTGAGTTATTAAATTCTTGCCCGTTAGCGTTACTTGACACTATGGAGGTATCTAGGCGAATCCTGCCTTGCCAGGACCCGATATCCAGCGGATTGTAGTATCTGATTTTTAAAATATCACTATAGCTGGAGTTAGCTTGATAATTTTGATAGCCCCAAAATTCTAATGTTTTGTCATTGGATAGTTCTTGAGGTGTATTTTTAAATCTGCGATTTAAGTCCGTCTCCTCTGCAAGTGCTGATATTGGAAGAATGCCTAAGAGGATGAAGAAAATATATCGCATCAATAAGATACTGTTAAATCAGAATACTTAGAATTGATCTAAAACTAATATAGACCAAGGAAAATGAAACTGAATTCTAAGGTGTTTTCCTTGGCAGGTTGCTTTTAGACTGAAGTTCTATAGGTGCTTTCAAGAATAAATATGCTGCAATGCAATAAATTGATTCTGGCGTAAGAAAATCTTGACAGATCTTGCCAACAAGAATGTAATGGGCAGATGCAAAAATTTGTAAAAGTGCTAATTCTGTCGAGCTGTATCTTTTTTGCTCTTGTGAAAACTGCTGGCGCTCAAATTTTTGTCCAAAATGCTGTGCAAAGAGCTCAAGCTTATGTCGGCGTCCAAAAAGACGCTAATCCCTTGGATGAGTCATCTAAAGGATTAGAGCAAAAAGAACCCAATCTAAAGATTAACTTGAGCGCGCACGTATTAGGCAATATCTCTGAAAATACACTAGTATTTTTTCCTCTTGAGAATGAGTCTTGTTTTTGTATCCGCGTTTCAGAGGGTATGCCTGGCTTAGTGCCGTCTTCAATCTTCAGGCCTCCACGAGTCGTCTAGCACTCCAGGAGTTGGCAGATCACCTTCACTTGCTGTCATGATATTGCCAAGAGTTGCTCACATCCTTATTCAGTTTGAACTTATAGTTGACTGGCATCAAAGTGCCATTGTCAGCAGATGCGCTGAAGATTAGTGGAAGCGACTCCATTGATAAATTTTAGCTTTAATAAAGATTAAAAAAATGATTAGGTTAGTTAAATTAGCTTTAGAAAAGCCATATACATTTGTGGTGATGGCGATTTTGATAGCTCTTATGGGGATCTTTAGTGCACTTCGCTCCCCAATTGATATTTTTCCAGAAATTCGTATTCCAGTAATTAGCGTAGTCTGGTCTTATACAGGTATGCAGCCTGAGGATATGGCTGGAAGGGTTGTTTACGCTTATGAGCGCGCATTAAGCTCAACAGTAAATGATATTGAGCATATTGAATCTCAATCACTGCCTGGTTATGGAATTGTCAAGATTTTCTTTCAGCCTAGTGTCGATATTCGTCTAGCGACAGCACAAGTAACTTCGATTTCACAAACAGTGCTCAAGCAAATGCCGCCTGGTATTACGCCGCCACTCATTTTGAACTACAACGCTGCCACAGTGCCAATCGTGCAGCTAGCGCTCTCTAGTCTATCCCTATCTGAGCAACGTATTTTTGACTATGGACAAAACTTTATTAGACCTGCTCTAGCAAGTGTGCCTGGCAGTGCGGTACCTTCGCCGTATGGGGGTAAAACTCGTCAGATTCAGATTGACTTGCGTTTAGCTGCACTTCAAGCAAGAAAGTTAACCCCTAATGATGTGATTACCGCACTAGCGGCACAAAACCTCATTATTCCAACTGGCACACAAAAAATTGGAGAGTATGAATATAGTATTAAGTTAAATAATGGGGTGAATGGATTCCAGGAGATTGCTGACTTCCCGATTAAATTAGCAAATGGCGCAGTTATTCAGCTTAGGGATGTGGCTCAAGTTCGAGATGGCTCCCCACCGCAAACGAATCTAGTGCGCTTGGATGGCGGTAAGGCAGTGTTGATGACTATTTTGAAATCTGGTGCAGTTTCTACGCTAGATATTATTGACGGCGTTAAAGCACTGGTTCCGAAGCTAAAGGAGTCCTTGCCTCCAGAATTAAATATCAATATTAACGGCGACCAATCAGTATTCGTAAAAGCCTCTATTAGTGGCGTGATTCATGAGGGATTGATTGCGGCAGCCTTGACTAGCTTAATGATCCTATTATTTTTAGGAAGCTGGCGATCAACTGTGATTATTGCTTCTTCGATCCCGCTTGCAATCTTGTTTGCGGTATTGATGTTAAACATTACCGGTGAAACCCTAAATATTATGACCTTGGGGGGTCTTGCCTTGGCAGTGGGTATTCTGGTTGATGATGCCACCGTTACGATTGAGAATATTAACTGGCACTTAGAGCAGGGAAAGTCGATTCAAGATGCAATCCTGGATGGCGCAGCACAGATTGTAGGGCCGGCATTTATAGCGCTACTATGTATTTGTATTGTATTTGTGCCTATGTTCTTTTTAGAGGGTGTCTCTAAGTTTTTATTTGTGCCGATGGCTAAGGCTGTGATGTTTGCAATGATTGGATCTTTTATCCTATCACGCACTTTTGTGCCTACTTTTGCAAATTTCATTTTAAAAGAAATTCATGGTCATGATGAGCATGCATCTGGACATTTGCGCTGGGTGATGGATATTAATCATACCAATCGAGTAGTCAGGATCAAGGGTAGGCTGGCTAAATTTCAATATCAATTTGAAAACGTATTTAACTCTGTCAGAAGCAGATATTTTGAATTTTTGAAATTAGTCATAGTGGATCAAAAAAAGTTCATTATGATATTTATGGTCGGCGTATTGGGCTCATATCTTTTAATCTTCTCTTTTGGGCGAGAATTTTTTCCAGCAGTTGATGGTGGTCAAATTAAGATGCACGTTCGAGTGCCAGTCGGCACTCGTCTTGAAGAAACCGCACGACAATTTAACGATATTGAGGCCGAGATTCGTCGCTTGGTGCCCCAAGATCAAATTGAAAGTATTGTTGACAATATTGGGCTATCTGTCAGCGGAATTAATATGGCATATAGCAGTACGGGTACCATTGGTCCACAAGATGGTGATATTTTGGTTTCTCTAGTTAAGGGGCACTCACCAACCGATGAATTTGTAAAGAAGTTACGTGAAGAGCTGCCTAAGAAATTCCCGTCAACTAGTTTTGCATTTTTGCCTGCCGATATTGTGAGTCAGATTCTGAATTTTGGTGCGCCTGCTCCTATCGATATTATCGTGAAGGGGACTAAGCGGGATGAAAACTTTGCCTTTACAGCAAAATTACTAGAGCGCGTTAAAAAAATCCCAGGGATTGCGGACGTGCGAATTCAGCAGGCAACGAATTATCCTCAGATTAATGTCGATGTAGATCGTGTGCAGGCTGCGAAGATTGGCATAACGCAAAGGGATATTACTAATAACATGGTGACTACATTGGCAGGTAGTGGCCAGGTAGCCCCTGCATTTTGGCTAAATCCATCCAATGGTATTTCTTATCCGGTAGTTGTTCAAACGCCGCAAATACAAGTTTCTAGTATTTCAGACCTTTTGAATATTCCGGTAGCCGGCTCGAATGCTTCAACAGGAACAATCCTTGGTGGAATCTCATCCCTAAGAAGAAATTTTGCAGATGCAGTTGTGACGCATGACAGTATTAAGCCTTCATTTGATATTTACGCCGACACTCAGGGTCGCGATCTTGGGGCGGTGGCATCTGATATCAATCGCATTATTGAGGAAGAAACCAAAAATATCCCTAAAGGCACAACCGTAGAATTGAGAGGGCAAGTTTCTACAATGAACTCTGCTTTCACTGGTCTAGGTTTAGGCTTGATAGGATCTATCGTATTAATTTACTTAATACTGGTGGTGAATTTCCAATCCTGGCTAGACCCATTCGTCATTATTACTGCATTGCCAGCAGCCATAGCCGGAATTATTTGGATATTATTTTTGACTTTTACAAACTTATCGGTACCAGCCCTTACGGGGGTGATTATGTGTATGGGGGTTGCTACAGCAAATAGTATTTTGGTGGTTAGTTTTGCCCGCGAACGTTTGCCAATCGATAAAGATCCGATTAAGGCGGCCTTGGAGGCTGGTTTTTCAAGGTTCAGGCCCGTGATGATGACTGCATTGGCAATGGTGATTGGTATGGCCCCGATGGCATTAGGTCTTGGTGAGGGCGGCGAGCAGAATGCCCCTCTTGGCAGAGCCGTTGTAGGGGGGCTCATTTTTGCAACGTTCGCAACTCTTATTTTTGTACCGGTTGTGTTTAGCCTTGTACATAAAAACTATGGATCAGAAAAAGCATGAAAACAATTAAATTCAATAAAGATTCTTTAAAAAATGTCCTTCCATTGGTGAAGAAGTATGTAGCTATAGCAAAAGAATTTTTAATTACGCTTTATCGAAAATATCAGGGACTCGAAAAAAATCAAAAGCGTATAGTCCAAGTGGTGCTCGTGATCGTCATTCTCAATTTTGGATTTCGAATTTATGGGTTTATTTCCGCTAAATTTCGCTCTGAAGAAAATGCGCAAAGGATAGTTACCGTTGTTATGCCAGTAGTTGGCGGTGCTGAAAATTCAATCTCCTTTCCGGGTCGCCTCGAAGCCTACTTAAATGCACCAATCTATTCTCGTGTAAATGGTTATATGAAGAAATGGGATAAGGATATCGGTGCCGAGGTTAAAAAAGGTGAGATTTTAGGAAGAATTGAGGCTCCAGAAGTGGATCAGCAACTACAGCAAGCAAAATCTGATTTGATTGCTGCAAAGAGTAATGAGGCTCTAGCTAAGATCTCCTTAACAAGATGGAAGAATCTTTTTGCAGAAGATGCTGTCTCAAAGCAAGAGTTGGATCAAAAGACTACTGAATATGAGACTAGAAAATCTTTGCGTCAAATTGCTGAGGCAAATTTACAGAAGGCTGAGATCTTCTCAGACTATAAAAATATTCCAGCGCCGTTTGCTGGGCAGGTTACCGAACGCAATATTGATGTGGGTGCTTTAGTAACCGCTGGTGCAGGTAAGCCACTATTTAATGTTGCCAATATTGATAAGTTACGACTGTTTGTAAATATTCCACAGGTATTTATGAACGATATTCAGCCTGGTATTTCGGCAAGAATTCGTGTTCCTGAGTTTCCGGAAAAAGTATTTGAAGCGAAGGTAGTCCGTTCGGCTGGCGCAGTAAATGAAAATTCTGGAACGGTCCTCATAGAGATTGAAATGGATAATCAAGAACACGTCTTAACTGCTGGCGAGTTTGCCCAAGTCAATATTGATCTGCCTTCTGATCGGAATATTCCGCGGGTACCGTCTTCGGCTTTAATTATTCGTAAGAACGGAGCATTCTTGGCAGAGGTTGGTAAAGATCAAAAGGCGGTATTTACCAAGGTCGTGATTGGCAGAGATTTTGGCCAAGAGGTTGAGGTGATTGGTCCAATTACGAATCAGTCTAAGATCATCAATAATCCACCGGATTCATTGATTGCTGGCGAGGTAGTAGTGCTTGCAAAAGAGTCGAACGGAAATAAGGCGAAATAGTATGTCAATTAAATTTCGACGTTTCCTAGGGGTTGGGCTGCTCAGCGTTTGCTATGGATGTTCTCTTGCTCCGGATTACAAGCGCCCTGAAATGCAAATGCCAAGTAACTTTAAGGAGATTTCTCAGGATTGGGTGGTTGCTAAACCTGCCGATCAGATGAAAAGAGGTTCTTGGTGGAAAAATTTTGGCGATCCGATTTTGGATCAATTGGTTACAAAAACTGAGGCCAATAACTTTCAAATTGCTGCTGCAGTGGCTCGATATGAAAATGCAAGTGCATTTTTAGCGGTTAATAACGCAGGGCTATACCCACAAATTGCAGTGACCGGTGCCACAACGGAGAATAGACAGTCTGCGGGAAGGCCTCTACGCGGGGCAAATCAGCCTAATATTTATGACAATAATTTTTTTGGCGGCCTTGCAACTTATGAGGTCGACTTATGGGGTCGCGTTCGGTCCGGCATTGATTCGGCATCGGCCTTGGCGGAGGCTAGTCAAGAGGATTTAGAGTCGGTACGTTTAATTATTCAGGCGGACCTCGTCAGCAGTTACATTGCGATGCGAGGTGTTGAATCTCAGCAGGATATTTTGCAGCAAGATTTAAGCACGTATCAAAAACAAGCCGATTTAATGCAAAAGCGTTACAAAGAAGGCATTAACCCTGGGGTCGATTTTTACAGGGTGCAGGGTTTGGTTGAAAGCGGGCGTATTCGAGAGAAGGCGCTACAAACCCGCCGCGCACAACTAGAGCATGTGATTGCTGTTCTGGTGGGAGAGTCTCCTTCCTCATTCTCCTTGCCAAGAGGGAGTGTTGATAATCTAAAGCTTGCTCCTGTGGCTGTATCTATTCCCTCGACCTTGCTTGAGCGTCGCCCCGATGTTGCGTCTGCCGAGAGAAGGGTAGCAGCTAGTAATGCAGAAATTGGTGTCGCAAGAAGTGCTTTTTTCCCAGTTCTATCTTTGTCCGCCTTTGGTGGTTATCAAACTGCAAATCAAGCTAATATTCTTGCCGCCCCTAATGCTTTCTGGACAATAGGACCGCTAGCATTTTTAACAATTTTTGATGGCGGTAGAAGATCTGCAATTGTTGATCAGGCAGTCGCGAAGAACGCTGAAAACACAGCTGTCTATAAAAATACTGTGCTTGTAGCTATTAAAGAGGTAGAGGATGTATTGGTGCAATTAAAGAATCGTGAAGAATCTTTAGTGAACGTCGAAAATAGCTTAATGTATGCAGAAAAAACTTATAAGATTTCTACGGTCAGATATCGAGAGGGCGTTGCTGGCTACCTAGAAATTGTCGATGCTGCCATTGATCAATCTAGAGCTCGGACGGTTCAGGTTGACTACCAGACTCAATTGCTGATTGATCGAGTTTTGCTGATCAAAGCCCTTGGAGGGTATTGGTAATTCAGAGTTATATAGCGCTCTGCGATGAGTCTTGGGCAGATGTTGTGAGATAAATCATAAAACGTAGGCCAGTTTTCTATGAAGATATCCTGATAATTTATGGGTTGAAGAATTTTTTAGCTCAAAACTGCAGAGGTGCAGAGCATCTTTAAAGACCTGGGCTACGTTTTTATAGTCATGCGCCTTAAATCCAGTGCTTTTTTATTGGCTATTCCATAAATATCTGTTAAAACTACAAGAATTGTGAAATTTTTATTTGCCCACATATCTGCTAACTTTTTAGAATTGACCATGAAAAATACTTACTTTTTTAAAAGACTCCAAGGCTCAGCAGTTTTAGCTATCGCAACCATTTTGACAAGTTCCGGTGTATACGCATCTAGCGCCACTATGGATAAAATCAAGTCTACCGGCGCGGTTACTATGGGAGTCAGAGAGTCCTCAATCCCGATGTCCTATACCACTGGCGATAGCCGTTTTGATGGCTACCATGTTGAAATTTGCCGCATGATTTTGGGTGACATTAAAGATAAGTTGGCCATGAGCACTTTGCGCATCAACTATCAACCAGTAACTTCACAAAATCGCGTTCCTTTAGTACAAAACGGCACAGTCGATATCGAGTGCGGCACAACAACTAACAATGTTGCGCGTGCTAAAGATGTTGGCTTTGCCAACACCTTGTACGTTGAAGAGGTACGCATTGCAGTCAAGGCAAATTCAGGAATTACTTCTATTTCTCAATTGGCAGGTAAAAAAGTTGCGACAACAACAGGGACAACCTCTGTACAACTTTTGCGCAAGCATGAAAAAGCCAATGGTGTGAACTTTGACGAAGTATTTGGTAAGGATCATGCTGACAGCTTCTTGTTGCTTGAGTCTGGTCGTGCTGATGCCTTTGTAATGGACGGCTCTATTTTGGCTGGCAATATCGCCAACTCTAAGAATCCAAAAGATTACAAAATTGTTGGCGAAGTCCTGTCTACAGAGCCAATTGCAATTATGGTTCGTAAAGACGATCCAGAGTTTAAGGCTGCAGTGAATGCCGCAATTGCAAAGATTGTTGCGAATGGCAAAATGCCTGGATTGTGGAATAAGTGGTTCTTGTCACCAATTCCACCAAAAAATATCGTAGTTGGTCTTGAGCTATCCCCAGCAACTAAAAATGCTTGGGCTAATTTGAATGACAAACCTGCAGAAGATTACAACAAGAAGTAATTCAATTAAATAAGTTTTCAATATGGCATTAGATTTAGGTGTTTTTTGTAAAAGCACCTTAGACGGAGAAGTAGTTGATCACTGCTTCTCCTCTATATTTGGGCTTAGCCAAAATGCGGATCCCAGCTATCTAGACTGGTTGATGAAGGCGTGGGGCTGGACCTTGGCGGTAGCAGCTCTAGGTCTTGCAATCGCCTTGATTTTGGGCGCCGTGATGGGTACTTTGAGAACCCTGCCGGATAACGGCAGACTAAGCAGGGTGTTGGTGCGACTTTCAACTACTTGGGTAGAGTTATTTAGAAATATCCCAGTCTTAGTTCAGGTATTTCTCTGGTATCACGTTATCCCCGCATTTGTTCTGCCATTAAAAGCACTGCCATCGTATTGGTTAGTCAGTATTGCCTTGGGCTTTTTTACTTCTGCTCGCATAGCGGAGCAGGTGCGCGCTGGCATACAGTCTTTACCAAGCGGGCAACGAGCTGCAGCAACTGCGTTGGGCTTAACTACCCCGCAAACCTATCGCTATGTCATATTGCCTATGGCATTACGCATTGTCATTCCACCTCTGACATCTGAGAGTATGAATGTGATCAAAAACTCTTCAGTGGCCTTTGCGGTATCTGTACCTGAACTCACTTTATTTGCGATGCAGGCGCAAGAGGAAACTTCTCACGGCGTAGAGATTTATTTGGCGGTTACTGCGCTCTATGCCTTATCTGCGTTTGCCGTTAATCGTGTGATGGCTTTGATCGAAAAAAGAAGTCGTATCCCTGGTTTTATTGCCGCATCGAATGATGTAAGTCTGGCTCATTAAAGGAATGATATGTTGAGCTTAGACTTAAGTTTTTATAACTGGGAACTTTTCACAAATTATATTTTGAAGGGGTTGTTATTTAGTGTGCAGCTCACTGTCATTGCTACTGTTGGCGGCATTGTGGTCGGCACTTTCTTAGCATTGATGAGACTCTCCGGTAAGCCTTCTTTAGTTTATCCAGCAACGTTTTACGTTAATACCATGCGTTCCATTCCATTGGTAATGGTCATTCTTTGGTTCTTCTTGCTCATACCAATGTTGATCGGTAGACCTATTGGTGCGGACTTATCGGCCACCATTACCTTCATTGCATTTGAGGCTGCTTTCTTCTCGGAGATTGTTAGGGCCGGCATTCAGTCAGTTCCAAAAGGTCAGAGTTATGCTGGTGAGGCCTTGGGAATGACCTACGGCCAAAACATGCGCTTAGTCGTTTTGCCGCAAGCATTTAGAAATATGATTCCTGTCTTCATGACGCAGACCATCATCTTGTTCCAAGATACTTCTTTGGTTTATGCGATTGGCGCTTACGATCTCTTAAAAGGTTTTGAGATTGCTGGAAAAAATTATGGCCGTCCAATCGAAACCTATATCTTGGCTGCCGCTACGTATTTCATCATCTGTTTTTCACTGTCTAAAGCAGTGCGCGCCATTCAGGCAAAAGTTGCCATTATTCGCTAATTATTTTTTTTGATCGCTACATACTACATAGACCATCATGATTGAACTTCAAAACGTTTCTAAATGGTATGGCTCCTTTCAAGTGTTGACTGATTGCACAACGTCAATCAAAAAGGGGGAGGTAGTAGTTATTTGTGGTCCTTCGGGTTCAGGCAAGTCAACGTTAATTAAAACTATTAATGCATTGGAACCATTTCAATCTGGTCAAATTTCCGTTGATGGCATTAATCTGCATGACCCTAAAACTAACCTTCCTAAACTGCGCGCTCGCGTGGGAATGGTTTTCCAGCATTTTGAACTTTTCCCGCACTTAAGCATTACCGAGAACCTTACGCTTGCACAAATTAAGGTGTTAGGACGCTCGGCTGATGAAGCAAAAACCCACGGACTGAAATATTTAGAGCGTGTTGGTTTGAGTGCGCAAAAAGATAAATTTCCGGGGCAGCTCTCTGGTGGTCAACAGCAACGTGTAGCTATTGCACGCGCATTGAGTATGGACCCGATTGTGATGTTGTTCGATGAGCCCACCTCTGCGCTTGACCCTGAAATGGTTGGTGAGGTTTTAGACGTTATGGTCAAGCTTGCTAATGAGGGTATGACTATGTGCTGCGTGACTCATGAAATGGGTTTTGCTCGCAAGGTTAGTCATCGGGTGATCTTCATGGATCAAGGCCGCATTATTGAGGATTGCACCAAGGATGAATTCTTTGACAATCCTGAAGCACGTTCGCCTAGAGCTAAGGACTTCTTGTCCAAAATATTGGCCGGATAAGATTTAACGAATCAGCATTTGTGCTAATTCATTGTTTTTGGCCTTTTCCCAGTTTGGACTTTGAGCTCCAATTCTTTGTCTTTGCGTAAGATTTTGAGAGAGGCTTCATTACCGGGGCCAATCTGTGCAATTTGATTTAATAGCTGTCTTACATCTTTAATGTCGTTGCCATTAACGGCAACCAGTACATCTCCAGGCTTGATTCCACCTTTGGCTGCAGGCCCAGCCTCTAGAACGCCTGATAGTAGAACGCCGGCCGTATTTTGAGGCAGCCCCAATGACTCCAAGAGTTCCCTGGATAAGTTTTGAGGCTCAACTCCGATCCAGCCGCGAGTAACACTGCCATTAGCAAGAATCGATTCCATCACCTGTTTTGCCAGGTTAACTGGGATGGCAAAACCAATTCCCATGGAGCCTCCATTGTTGGAATAGATAGCAGTATTAATTCCAATCAAATGGCCTCGTGTATCAACTAAGGCGCCACCAGAATTTCCAGGATTGATGGCGGCATCAGTTTGAATAAAGTTTTCAAAAGTATTAATGCCTACATGATCACGACCCAGGGCAGAAATAATCCCAGAGGTAACGGTTTGACCAACGCCAAATGGATTGCCAATAGCGAGTACAACATCACCAACGTGAATCGATTCAATTTTTCCTAAGGTGATCGGCGTTGGTAATTGTTTAACATCAATCTTTAATACAGCAATATCTGTTTCGGGGTCGCCGCCAATAATTTTGGCCTTTACTTTTCTGCCATCAGATAGCGCTACATCAATTTCATCTGCATCACTAATGACGTGATAATTGGTCAGAATAATTCCCTCTGGACTGACTATTACCCCGGAACCCAGGCTGGAGCTGGGTTCGGTGTCTGGTGGCTGATCCCCGAAAAAGAATTTAAATAAAGGATCTGCAGACTTATTGCTATTCTCTTTGCGAGTTTTAGGTTTTGTATTTGCCTTGCTCGTAAAAATATTGACAACAGCAGGCATCGATTTTTTTACAGCATCGTGATACGAGCCTGGACTAAGTGCAGAGCTATCGTAAGCACCCTCGCTCAGTGTGACGCTCTGCACCATGGAGCCCATTTGTGAGTCCGATATCCAATGTGGCTTGAGCGTAGCAACAATGAACCACGCAGCCAGCATTATCGTTACTGATTGCGCAAATAGTAACCAGAGTCGATTCAGCATTTTTTATGTGGATGTGAACAAATTATTTTTTTAGGCTGTCGCGAATTTCGCGCAGCAAAACGACATCTTCCGGAACTGGCGGAGGAGGTGGCGCATCCATTAGGCGAACTTTATTCACCACTTTGACCATTTGGAAAATGACGAATGCCAGAAGGACAAAATTGATAGAAATGGTAATGAAGTTGCCATAGGCAAAAATGGGTACACCGGCTTTTTTCAGGGCATCAAAGGTCCTGGGAACGCCGTCTGGAACATGGCCCAGTACGATAAAAAGGTTAGTAAAGTCGATATGCCCCCCTAAAAGGGTGGAAATTATGGGCATAACGATGTCGTTCACCAGGGAATCAACGATTTTCCCGAAGGCGCCGCCAATAATGACGCCGACTGCCAAATCAATCACATTGCCCCTTACGGCAAAGTCGCGAAACTCCTTTAAAACGCTCATAAATGCTCCCCTTTTCGTATAGATACAGATTAATCCGAGATTAACCCCATAACTTTCTTGCTTACCCCACTTTTTACTTTAAAATCCTACCTTTAAGCAATTTCCACCCATAAATACCCTTTTTAGGAATTTTGTAAATGAGTGACAAGCCCTGTATGGACAAGGATCGCCGTAACTGGTTGATCGCCACATCGGCGGTTGGTGGCGTAGGTGCAGCCGCAGCCCTTTACCCTTTTGTAGACAGTTTTGAGCCTTCTGAGCGTGCAAAAGCCGCTGGAGCTGCTGTTGAAATCGATATCTCTGGTATGCAGCCAGATGAAATGAGAATGGTGGAGTGGCGCGGTAAGCCTGTTTGGGTAGTTCGTCGTACACCTGAGCAAGTTGCTGAGTTGTCCAAAATTGATAGCGAATTAGCTGATCCAAATTCATTGCGTGACCCATCTCAATTTACACCGCCTTATGCCCAGAATCAGTGGCGTTCCATTAAGCCCGAGTACTTGGTAGTTGTTGGTATTTGTACCCACTTGGGATGCTCTCCTAATGCCAAGTTTGAGGCCGGTCCTCAGCCATCCCTGCCAAACACATGGCCAGGCGGCTTCCTTTGCCCATGTCATGGCTCCACATTTGATATGGCAGGCCGTGTATTTAAGAACAAACCAGCCCCAGATAACCTTGAAGTGCCACCACACATGTATTTGAGCGACACCAAGATTCTGGTTGGCGAAGATAAGAAGGCCTAAGGAGAGATAAATGGCATTCCACGAAAAAGAAGTTCCAGCAGACGCCTCTGCAGCCCAAAAGCTCATGGCTTGGGTTGACTCACGTCTACCGGTAACAGAGGCATTTAAGCGTCATATGAGCGAGTATTACGCTCCAAAAAATCTGAATTTCTTCTACATTTTTGGCGCATTAGCTATCGTAGTGTTAGTAAATCAGATTCTTACCGGTATTTTCTTGACCATGAACTATAAGCCTGATGCTGCAAAGGCTTTTGAGTCAGTTGAATACATCATGCGTGAAGTTCCATGGGGTTGGATGATTCGCTACATGCACTCCACTGGCGCCTCTATGTTCTTTGTGGTGGTTTATATGCACATGTTCCGTGGTTTGATCTACGGTTCTTATCGCAAGCCACGTGAACTTATTTGGATCTTCGGTTGCGCAATTTTCTTGTGCTTGATGGGCGAAGCATTCTTCGGTTACTTGCTTCCATGGGGTCAAATGTCCTATTGGGGTGCTCAAGTGATTGTGAACTTGTTCTCTGCAATTCCATTCATTGGTCCAGACCTTTCCTTATGGTTGCGTGGTGACTATGTTGTGGGTGATGCAACCCTCAATCGTTTCTTCGCATTCCATGTGATTGCAATTCCATTGGTATTGGTTGGCTTGGTTGCAGCCCATATTTTGGCTCTGCATGAAGTGGGTTCCAACAATCCAGATGGCGTTGAAATTAAAGAGAACTTGGATGCAAATGGTCACCCAGTGGACGGCATTCCATTCCATCCTTACTACAGCGTGCATGATGTGATGTACCTGGGCGGCTTCTTGATTATCTTTGCAAGCATTGTGTTTTTTGCTCCAGAGATGGGTGGTTACTTCCTTGAAGCAAATAACTTCATCCCTGCAAATCCATTGCAAACGCCTCCGCATATTGCTCCGGTTTGGTATTTCACGCCGTTCTACTCCATGTTGCGCGCAACTACAACGAACTTCCTACTGCCTTTATGGATCTTCTTGGCAGTCATTCTTGGAATGTTTGCTCTGAAGAGTAAAAACCTCAAGGTGAAGGGCGCATGTGCTGCAATCGCTCTCGTATTGGCGGCTGGCTTCTACTTGTTTGATGCTAAGTTCTGGGGTGTTGTGATCATGGGTGGTTCGGTTGTGATCATGTTCTTCTTGCCTTGGCTTGATAACTCACCAGTGAAGTCCATTCGCTATCGCCCACATTTCCATAAATATATTTATGGCGTATTTGTGGTGAGCTTTGTGATCTTGGGTTACTTAGGTATTCAGCCACCATCACCAGTGTTTGAAAAGATTTCTCAGGTATGCACTATTTATTATCTGGGCTTCTTCTTAGGAATGCCGTTCTGGAGCACGCTTGGTAAATTTAAGCCAGTTCCATCACGCGTTACTTTTAAGTCCCATTAATTCAGACACCAAAGAGAAACTAGGAACTAGTATGAAACGAATTCTGCAAACTTTGATGGGCGTCTGCCAAGCAACAGTATTGGTTGCGGCCCTGGGCTTTGGCGTTCATGCCAATGCAAATGAAGGTGGCTTCCCTTTAGATCAAGCCCCTAATCGCGTTAGTAACAATGCCTCATTGCAAAACGGAGCAAAGATATTTGTGAACTACTGCTTGAACTGCCATGCAGCCGCAAGCATGCGTTACAACCGTTTACGCGATATTGGCTTGACCGATCAACAAATCAAAGACAACCTCATTTTGACTGATGCCAAAGTGGGTGACTTGATGACCATCTCGATGACGCCAAAAGAAGCTAAAGCCTGGTTTGGTAAGACTCCACCTGACCTATCGGTTGAGGCGCGTGCTCGAGGAGCGGACTGGCTTTACACCTACTTCCGTACTTTTTACAAAGATGACACGACTCAGACCGGTTGGAATAATTTGGTTTACCCTAAAGTCGGTATGCCGCACGTTCTCTGGCAGTTGCAAGGTGAGCGTACTGCCAAGTTTGAGGAGCGTAAAGATCCTCATGATGAAAGCAGAACAGAAGAAGTTTTTGTTGGGTTTGAGCAGTTAACTCCCGGCACAATGAAGCCGCAAGAGTATGACGACAATATCGCCGACTTAGTTGCTTTCATGTCATGGATGGCTGAGCCAGTGCAGTTAGAGCGTAAACGTCTTGGCGTAATAGTGCTCTTATTCTTGACTATCTTCACTCTCTTGGCTTGGCGCTTGAATAAAGCCTATTGGAAAGATATTCACTAATTGATTTAATGGATCCCAAGTTTGGGGTTCATTAATGAAAAGATTTAACGCTGTTGTGCGTTTGTTGTATTGAAGTAGAAATTTAAGGAAATAAATTTATGATGGTGTTGTACTCGGGTACTAACTGCCCATTCTCGCAACGCTGCCGTTTGGTGCTTTTTGAAAAAGGCATGGATTTTGAAATCCGCGATGTCGACTTGTTTAATAAGCCTGAAGATATTTCGGTAATGAACCCTTACGGCCAAGTACCTATCTTGGTTGAGCGTGATTTAATTTTGTACGAGTCAAACATCATCAATGAATATATTGATGAGCGTTTTCCTCACCCACAATTAATGCCGCCTGATCCCGTAGCACGCGCACGCGCACGCCTCTTCCTCTTCAATTTTGAGAAAGAATTGTTTGTGCACGTAGCTGCCCTGGAAAATGAAAAAGGTAAAGCTGCTGAAAAGACTCACGAAAAAGCACGTTTAGCGATTCGTGATCGTTTGACTCAGTTGGCGCCGATTTTTGTTAAAAACAAATACATGTTGGGCGATGAGTTCTCTATGCTGGATGTAGCGATTGCGCCATTGTTATGGCGTCTTGAGCACTATGGCATCGATCTCTCTCGCAATGCAGCGGCTTTGTTGAAATACGCTGAGCGTATTTTTAGCAGACCTGCGTATATCGAGGCTTTGACTCCTTCTGAGAAGGTAATGCGCCGCTAAGCATTTCTAGCGGTTCATGATTCCTCGGCATGTCTGACATTCCAAGCAATAAACCTTATCTAATCCGTGCCCTACATCAGTGGTGTACGGATTTTGGTTTTACGCCCTTCATAGCGGTTTTTGTGGATGCCAGGGTTGAGGTTCCTATGGAGTTTGTGAAGAACGATGAGATTGTTCTAAATCTCTCCGTGGAAGCTTGCCATCAGTTGGCAATAGAAAACGATTGGATAAGCTTCCAGGCGAGATTTGGCGGCATTCCAAGAAAGATCATGGTCCCGGTCACCCATGTTCTAGCAATCTACGCCAGGGAAAATGGTCAAGGGATGTCTTTCCCATTTGATCCAGCTCAGGCCCGTGATCTTCATATTGCGGATTCTGAAAATCAGACCCCTGAAAAACCCAAAACTACAAGACCATCCTTGAAGATTGTGAAATAGGATAAAATATTAACCGTTGCCCCTTTAGCTCATCTGGTAGAGCAACTGATTTGTAATCAGTAGGTGGTCTGTTCGAGTCGGACAAGGGGCACCAGCTCTGTAAGGGCTCTGAGCTGTAGTTAACGCTAACTTCAAAAAGACTTTTTTCGCTGTGTAAGCACTGTGTAAGCAAAAAAGTATTCATTATTCCCCCCCCAAGTTCAGATTCACTTAATTTAAGAAATATTCTACTGATTCGTCAAGTGGGCAATTCTTCTACTAAGGCGTTTTGTAGACTCTTCTGGGCTTTGGCAACCTTTTGACGCTTTCGTTCAGCATTTAACGCTTTGCTGACATTGTCTTTCTGCCGCTTCAATGCCTCCAAGCGTGCCTGCTCTGGAGTCAGCGGTTTAATTGGCTTGGTTGCAACTGTGGAATGATTTTCCGTTATTTCAAAGCACTTCATTTTTAATGTCCAATCTGCTGTGGTGACTTACGTAATGTCACGTTTGATACTTGGTGGATCGAAGTGGGCTATGGCATCTTTGCAGAAAAGAAGCCTTTTAATAAAGTATCAATAAATAATCAAACGGATATCTTTGGTGAAGATGTCAAAGTGCTGCATTTGGAAATTCCGCTCAATGTCTCGCCCAAAACGTTGCGAGCGCAGTTTGATAATCTATTAGAACTACACCACCCACATTACAAAGACTTTGATCGCTGGCAAGCCAGCACAGCACCTGTGCGCATGGAGTCCCGCAAGCTCACCTCAGTCTCACTTAATATTTGCTTGGATGTTTATCGCTTGTTTCTTGAAAAATCCAAGCAAGGCGAAGCATTGCTGTATGAGATAGGTGAGGAACTCAGAATTAACCCCAAGCTCAATATAATCCATTCAGATAGGGCTATTGAGGTCAATGAAAAACGCATCAAAATGTCATCGGCAGTTAGTGAATATTTAGAGAAGGCAAAGAATTTAGTGGCACACGCTACTGAAGGGCGCTTTCCTTGCACAGACAATCACCCGTGGATTGAGCGGCAAACTAGAGCGCCACGGAAATCCCGCTACGATGACTAAGCTGTTATATCAACTCCACAGCCGCTCGTTTCATATCGTCATTAACATCAATATATTTTTGAGTGACAGAAATACTCTTGTGCCCTGCCAAACTAGCTAGTATCCGCACAGAGATACCCTTGTTTGCGGGGGTGGTGATAAATTGGCGACGACCACTGTGGCTGCTTGCGCCTGCAATACCTGCCTTCTTATACAGCCAAAAGAAGTGCTGACACATCGTATTAGGCGTAAAACTCAAACGATTGGATGTATGAAAAAGTACAATCGTTGGGTCTTTAATATGACGGGTTTTAAGATACACCGCCAATTCTTCTTTAAGTTTGGCTGGTAGGAACACGGTTCTGCCGTCATTGCCCTTGGTTTGCGCCGCACTTAAACGGATTTCACTCTTAATCGTGCCATCGTCATTTAATACATCCCCCATTTTTAGTTGAGCGATTTCTTTGACTCGAAGTCCCGCCCAAAATCCCATTAAGAGCATGGCACGATTGCGCTCTGCGTATTTGGTGGTGTTGATGTAGCGTAAGACTTGCTCTAATTCATTTGTGGTGAGTGTTTTAGCTTGTGCCATTAGTTTTGTCCTTTAGATAAATAAAACTGTGTATGCAGTTTGTATTCTTTTGTTGCAAAGGACGACCAATGGTCACTATCAAGAATATTCATTTAAATCAATGACTTAAGATTTAGCCCTACCAAAGAAAATAGCAATAATCTTTGGTAGGGCTAAATGTATTTATTAAATCTGTGGGATAAAGACGACAAAACATGGGGCACTAGTGTCGTGTTGCACACGACGGCTCAAATCAGCCCTATAGCGTTAAAACGGGGTTCTCAGCAGTAGAGCTATTCGGCGCGCCGAACTAATTGTTTTTAGACGGTTTTTGAGGGCTTCAAGCATATAGCTTTAGGTCTGATCTTTGAGTCCGTTTACTTTGAAGCAGCTCAATATTCATTTCGGCAGTTAGATTTGATGAATAAAATCTTTCAATCATCTCAACAGAAGTTCTCGCATTTCTTGCCAGCGTAAGTAAATCTATACCCCTTCCATACAAAAGCCGAAATGTAATTGCTGTGTGACGTAGGCTGTATAGAGACCTCTTTTCGCTATTAACGCCAATCCTCATATTTCCTTCATCAAGGATTTTTTTAAAGTGCCCAGATATTAGCGAAATAGCACCCTGCCTATCATCAACATGTGGGAAAAAAACATAGTCTTCTTGGTTTCCAAAGCCTCGGTTTGACTGATATGCCAATATCTTTTGATAGATGCTCACTGCAACCCGCATAGAAACAATTTGCCCAGTATGTTTCTTGGTTTCGATCATAGAAATTCTCAAATATCTATTGGAATCGTTAATAATTTGAATGTGCTTATGCTTAATTAACTTAATATCAACCGGTCTGACAAAGGTATTCACCATAAAACCTATTAACCATGTCATCTCGATTGGCACGGATGGGGTTTTAATAAATGCCCCATTTGCTGTATTTCGATGGGTTGGTGGTTTAGTTGCCTCACAAAGTGAGGAAAGCTGCTTTGAAATTCTGAGTAAATTCCTATACTCATCAACTGAAAAACTGCCCCTTGGAATGCTTTTTGATTTAATTTTCGGAAAGATGGGCAGTTGATCAACCACTCCATCCATGACCCCTACATAGAGGACTCGCTTTAGCAAACCTAAGTACTGGTTTATTGTGACGGCTCCAATATCCCGCCCTTGGAGATAAGTTATGAACGCAGAAATTTTTCTATGGCTAATATTTTTTACATCTTCTTCACCAAAATAAGCTAATAGATGCCCATTCAATCGACATCTCAGCATTTCAAATGTTTGATGTGTAATTTCACCTGCGCATAATCGCTGGCTTTCTTTAGAAAGCATTATTCCCGCCAATTTAGTAAAGCTATAAGACTGTTTAAGGTTGGAACTCTTAAAATTTAGCGCTATTTTCTGTGGACTTTCAATATCAAAATCGTCAATGAAATTTTCTTGCTTAGGTAAGCCCAATAGATTTGAATCGTTTGCCGCAAAAAAATAATTTGGCGATCTTTGCATTTTTTATTCCTGAAAATTACTCAGTTTCAAATTTGCAAATATATGAGGTTTTACTTTAAAGATCTATGACAACGGTTAATAAAAACTAGATCAACCTTATCTGAATTAAAGTATTCAGATTAAAAATAAAGCCCGCAAAA